>NZ_JAHXZA010000020.1:0-473 GCF_019969705.1 Microbacterium sp. OVT16B
AAGGAATTAAGGTAGGAGAGAAAGGAGATAGAAGAAGGGGGGAGAGGAGGGAGAGAAGAGGAGGGAGGAGGAGGAGGGAAAGGAAAAAGGGGAAGAGAAGAAAAAGAGAAGAAAGGAAGAGAAGGAGAAAAAGGAAGGGGGAGAGAGAAAGGAGGAGAAGGAAGAAAAAGAAGAGGAGAAAGGAGGAAGAAGAGAGAAGAGAAAGGGAGAGGAGAGGGGAGAGAAAAGAGAGGGAGAGAAGAGAAAGAGAAGAGAGGAGGAGGGAGGAAAAGGGAAAAGGGGAGGAAGGGGAGAGGGAGGAGGGGGGAGAAAAGAGAGAGGAAGAAAGAAGGAGAAGAGAGGAAGGAGAAAGAAGAAGGGGAGAAGAGGAGAGAGAAGAGGGGAGGAGAGAAGGGAGGGGGAGAAGAGAGAGGAGGAGGAGAGAGGGGAGGAGGAAAAGGGAAAGGAAGAGGAGAGGGGGGAGGGGAAAGAGG
>NZ_JAHXZA010000021.1:0-471 GCF_019969705.1 Microbacterium sp. OVT16B
ATGACGGCATGACACGGTAAGCGAAATAATGCGCTCCACGTCGCCGGAAATAGTGAACGCGGCCTCGAAGGCATGGATGGCGAAGTGGCCGGTGTCCGGCATGGTGTTCTCGGTTGCAGACAGATGTCTCCATCCTCGTTTTCCTACCGTGATGAGGCTGTCAGGCCAGCGCGGTGGCGAAGTCAACGAGGTCCGCTGCTACGCTTCAGGGCTGCGCATGCGACTGGGATAGCATGCAGGTTGAATTTCCACTCGCCGCTGGCAACGGAGTAGCCCGCAATGGACATCGAACTGGACGGCAACCGCATCCACAGCGAGCGGGCATTCCACGAGACGCTGGCGCTCGCACTGGGTGTCGAGCGCGGTTATGGGAACAATCTCGACGCCCTCTGGGATCTGCTGAGTGCCAGCGTCGAGCGCCCGCTGCAGCTGACCTGGAGCGGCCATCAGGTTTCCAGAGAGGCGCTGGGG
>NZ_JAHXZA010000022.1:0-471 GCF_019969705.1 Microbacterium sp. OVT16B
ACATGACGGTGCGCACGTCGGCGAAGTCGACGTTGATCAGGCCCGGACGCACGATCAGGTCGGCGATGCCCTGCACGGCGCCCTGCAGCACGTCGTTGGCGGCACGGAAGGCCTGGATCATGGTCGCGTTGCGACCCAGCACGGTGATCAGCTTCTCGTTGGGGATGGTGATCAGCGAGTCGCAGTGCTGGCTCAGTTCTTCAATGCCCTTCAGCGCGACCTGCATGCGGCGGCGGCCTTCGAACGGGAACGGCTTGGTGACCACGGCCACGGTCAGGATGCCCATTTCCTTGGCCAGCTGTGCCACCACCGGCGCAGCGCCGGTACCGGTGCCACCGCCCATGCCAGCGGTGATGAACACCATGTCCGCGCCCTGCAGCGCGTCCATGATGCGCTCACGGTCTTCCAGCGCAGCCTGGCGGCCGACTTCCGGATTCGCGCCTGCGCCCAGGCCCTTGGTGACATTGGTAC
>NZ_JAHXZA010000023.1:0-470 GCF_019969705.1 Microbacterium sp. OVT16B
GGCTTCTACTGAATGAAGATAAATAGCATACGTTTTAACAAATGTCATCTCCAACTATTGGTGATGAACCAAATAAATATTTAATCACGTGGAGGTGGTGGCGGCATTTGCGACCAATCCACATTAATGAATTTATTGAATTCTTTTTTAAACGCAAGTGTAACCGTACCTGTTGGACCGTTACGTTGTTTAGCAATAATAATTTCAATCATATTTTTACTCTCGGACTCTTTATCGTAATAATCATCACGATATAAGAAGGCAACAATATCAGCATCTTGCTCAATACTTCCCGATTCACGTAAGTCACTCATCATTGGTCGCTTATCTTGACGTTGCTCAACGCCACGTGATAACTGTGATAATGCGATAACTGGAACCTTTAATTCACGTGCTAATCCTTTTAATGAACGTGAAATTTCAGATACCTCTTGCTGACGGTTTTCACCTGGTTTACCACTACCTTGAAT
>NZ_JAHXZA010000024.1:0-466 GCF_019969705.1 Microbacterium sp. OVT16B
TACCGCAACTGCGCCACCTTCGGCATAGTTGCTTCCGCCCTGCGATGAAGGGCGCAGGTTATCACCCAGCGACTGCGCTACGATCTCGTCATAGAGCGGATGGGTCGCGCCATCATAGGTAAAGCGCCCGACGTTCCCGCCATCACTCAGGCTATCGCCAAAGACGGTGAGGTCGCTCCAGGCCATCGCAGGGAGCGGCGACAGCAGGCTCAGGGTGGCACAGCAGAAAAGGTATTGCGCGTGAAGGGGTTTCATCAGCAGCTCCGCACAAATCAAATGAAAGTCAGTATGAGTAAGAACCGCACCGGCTGGCGCAGCAAGCTGTAAGCGTAGACGGCTGAGGAAAGGGGTGGCAGAAAATACGGGATCGCGCTCGCAAAGCGGAGAAATTTGACTTAAAGATCGGCCGTGCTGGTTCAGGTGAAATACCGGGAACCCACCACGGCGTCGTTACACGGGCTACTTT
>NZ_JAHXZA010000025.1:0-458 GCF_019969705.1 Microbacterium sp. OVT16B
GTCTGATAGCGTGTCTCATGCACGTCCATCGCAAAGCCCGCCAGATGATCAAAAGCGTAAGCAGGCAGAATATCGTGTGCCATTGCCACCTCCTGAAAGGCCGCAAAGGCGGGCTCATGCATCTGGGATCCGGCATAGGCCTGACGTGTTTTCATCTCCAGCTGCGCCAGGCGCTGTTCGGCGGATTGCAGCGATGGCGTATCGTTGCTGAATCCCAGTACCTGATCGTCAATCACATCATCACAGTGACGGCACCGGGCGTAGAGCATCAGCACGCTGCGTCGGGTTTTGGCATCAAACAGTTTTGACGCGGTGGCAAAGCTTTTCGATCCCACCTCCATGGTGTCTACGGCATGATCAAGCAGTGACGGACTATTCAAGCCAGATCCTCCAGCATCAATCCTGCGGTAGCCTTGGCCGCGCCAATCACCCCTGGAATACCCGCGCCAGGATGGGTA
>NZ_JAHXZA010000026.1:0-457 GCF_019969705.1 Microbacterium sp. OVT16B
AGCCAGTAGAACACCAGAATAAAGGCCACCAGCACCGAGAGGGTAAACACCAGCGGCACATCATTAATGCCGAGGAAGCCATAACGGAATCCGCTAATCATATAAACGATTGGATTGAGTTTAGAGACAGCCTGCCAGATCGGCGGCAGCAAACTCAGTGAATAGAATACGCCGCCCAGATAAGTCAGTGGCGTCAGCACAAAGGTCGGGATCAGGCTGATATCGTCAAACGTGCGCGCGAAGACAGCGTTCAGCAGACCTGCCAGTGAAAACAGAATCGCGGTCAGCAGCAGCGTGACCGCCACCATTGTCCAGGAATGCACGTGGAACGGCACAAAGAACAGCGAAATGGCCGTCACCAGAATACCCACGCAGACACCACGCGCCACCCCGCCGCCAACATAACCGGCAATAATGATGTGGGTCGGCACCGGCGCGACCAGCAGCTCTTCAATGT
>NZ_JAHXZA010000027.1:0-453 GCF_019969705.1 Microbacterium sp. OVT16B
GCCAGCGCTCACTGCACCACTGGCAACGTTCTGGATGCGGCGCGCCGTACCGTTCCTGTTGGAAACATCAACGATCGTGCCGGTGTTGTCGATACCGACCCGAATCGCGCTGCTCGGGGACGTTTGCGTAACCAACCGGCTGTTGGCAATCGCCTGATCGGCCCTTGTCAGTGCAGTGTTGGCGGTAGCTCGTGCGTTTTCAGCCGTATTGAAGGCGCTATCCGCTCTGCTTTTCACCGAATTCGGCTGCCTGCCGTTGACCGCTTCCGTGCTGGACGTGGTGACGGCACCGTCAGCCAGGTTGACGATCTTGCGCTGCAGCGTGCTGTTACCAACGGAAATCTGATTTGCTGCGGAGGTCGCCGAATTCGCTCCGAGCGCGACCGAGTTCGCGTGACTCGCGTTGGCCTCGGCCCCGAGCGCCATGGCTTTGCCGGTTCCGTGTGCACGCGC
>NZ_JAHXZA010000028.1:0-452 GCF_019969705.1 Microbacterium sp. OVT16B
ATACCAACCCGATGCGCATCACCTGTGAAAAGATCGCGAAGGGTCGTGAATGGCTGAGCCGCAACATGGTGCGTAAGCTGGAAGCGCAGGGTTGCGATCAGGTCTTTCGCAGCGCCACCGAAACCAATTTCACGGATAGCACTATTTATCGCCGCACCATGACGATGGTGTGCGGTGGAATTCATGGTCAGAGTTTTACCGGTACCGAACTGACACGCCGGTTTATCTTCTCACCCGATGAGAAAGTGCTGGTGATTGAACCGATGACCGAAATGGATAAAACCCGCTTCGAAGGCCATAAAACGCTGCAACAGCTGCAGGATGATTTTAACCGGTAACAGCAGCAATATTGCCAGTGATCACTCTGGCACCGCCTGCTTCAGCTGTGCCAGTGAACAGCGTAACCGCCAGATAATCCCCGCCAGCTCGCTGGCCTCATTGCTTTCCAGTGC
>NZ_JAHXZA010000029.1:0-445 GCF_019969705.1 Microbacterium sp. OVT16B
GGATCTACTCGGGCGCATGGTAGATCCACGCCATGCGTGGATGATCTGTCGATCAACGAAAAAAACCGTGGGCAGATCCGATCCCACCTTGTCTCTAGTGGTATAGCCAGAGCGAAACCGCGTTTCTTCTCAAGCCAACCGAGCCGCGTGCACCCGAAGTGCGCACGGTCCCGCCACCTTGAGGAGTCACCGTTCATGCCGTTCCCGGCATCCGCCCGTCATCGCCGCGCCACCATCCTCGCCCTGGCCATCGCCACGGCACTGGTTCCCTTCGCTTGGGCGCCGACCGCCCGCGCCCAGGCCGCTACCGCCTCCGTGCGCGCGTATGCCATCCCCGAACAAGCCCTGGCCGACGCAGTGCGCAGCTTCGGTCGCCAGTCGCAGGTGCAGGTGGTGTTCCGCAGCGATCTGGTGGAAGGGCGGCGCTCGCGCGCAGTGCAGGGCC
>NZ_JAHXZA010000002.1:0-2399 GCF_019969705.1 Microbacterium sp. OVT16B
GCCCCTTTTTTTTTCTCTCTTTCTCTTCTCTTCCTCCTCTCCCTTTCCTTTTCCTTCTTCTTCCTTCCTTCCTCCCTTCTTTTCCCTCCCCCCTTTTTCTTCCCCTCTCTTCTCCTCCCCTTCCTTCCCCTCCTTTTCCCCTTTTTCCCCTCCCTTCTCCCCCTCTCCTCCCCTTCCTCTCCCCCCCTTTCTCTCTTTTCTCCTCTTTCTCTCTCTTCCCTCCCCCTTCCTCTTTCCCTTTTTCTCTCCCCTTCTCTCTCCCCTCCCCCCCCCCCTTTTCCTCCTTTTTTTTTTTCTTTCCCTTTCCTTCTCTTTCTCTCCCTCTTCTCTCTCTTCCCCCCTCTCTCCCTCTCCCTCCCTTCTTCCTCCCTTCCTCCCCCTTCTCCTCTCTCTTTTCTCCTTTCCCTTCCCCTTTTCCTCCTCCTCTCCCCTCTCTCTCTTCCCTTCTTTCCTCTCACTTCTCTCCTTACATCTCCTTTCTTTCTTTTTCTCTCCTTCCTCCTTCTCCTCCCCCTCTTTTTTCTCTTCCCCTTTTTTCCTCCCCTCCTCTTTTCTTTTCTCTTTTCTCTTTTTCCTCCCCTCTTCCCCCTTCCCCCTCCTCCCCCTTCTTTTTCCCCTTCTTTCTCCTTCTTTTTTCCTCTTCTCCCTCCTTCTCTTCTCCTCTCCTCTTCCCCTTTCTTCTTCTCTCCCCTCCCCTTTTCTTTTCCTCCTCCCCCTTCTCTCTTTCTCCTCTCCCTTCTTCTTTCTTTCCTCCTCTTCCTCCTTCCTTCCCTCTCTCCTCTTTTCTTCTCCCCTCTTTTTTCTTCTCCTCTCCTCTCTTTCCTTCTCTCTCTCTTCTTCCTCCCCTCCTTCCCTCCCCCCCTCTCCCTCCTCTCTCCCCTCCCTTCTCCTTCCCCCTCTCTCCTCCTCCTCCCCTTCTCTCTCCTCCTTCCTCTTCTCCTCCCTCCTCCCCCTCCTCTCTTTCTCTCTCTCCTTTCTCTCCTTCTTTTCTTCCTCCCCTCCTTTCCTCTCCTCTCTCTCTCCTCTCTCTTTCTCCTCCTCCTCTTTCTTCTCCTCCTTCCCTCCTTTCTCTCCCTTCCTTCCTCCCTCCTTCCCCCTTCTCCCCTTTTCTTCTCCTTCCTTTTTCCCTCTCTTCCCTCCTCTTCTCTTCCCTCCCTTCTCCCTCTTCTTCTTCTTTTCCCCTCCCTTTCTTCCTTCTTCTCTCTCCCCCCCCTTCTCCTTCCTTTCCTTCCTCTTCTCTCTCCTTCTCTTTCTCCTCCTCCTCTTCTCCCTTTTCTCTCCTTCTTTCTCCTCCTTTTCCTCCTCTCTTTTCTCCTTTCTCCTCCCCCCTCTCCTCCTTTCCTCCTCCCCCCCTCCTCTCTTTCCCCTTCTCTCTCCTTCCTCCTCTTCCTCTCCTTTTCTCTCTCCCCCTCCTTCTCCTTCCTCTCTCTTCTCTCTCCTCCTTCCCTCTTCTTCTCTTCCTCTCTTCTTTCTTCCCTTCCTCTCTTCCTCTCCTCTTTTCCCTTCCCCTTCCCCTCCTCCTTCTCTTCTTCCCTTCCCTCTCTCTTCTCTCTTCTCTCTCTCCTCTCCTCCTCTCCTCTTCCCCCTCCTTCCTCTTCCCTCTCTCCCTCTCTCTTCCTCTCTTTCCCTTCCCTCCTTTTCCTTCTTTCTTTCCCTCTTCTCCTTTCCTCCTTCTTCCCCCCCCCTCTCCCCTCTCTCTCCTTTCTCCCCTCCCTTCTTCTCCCCTTTTTTTCTTCTTCCCTCTTCCCCTCCTCTTCTTCTTCTCCTTCCCTTTCTCTCCTTCCTCTCCTCTCTTCTCCTTTTTCCCTCCTTTCTTCCTCCCCTCTCCCCTCCTCTTCTCTTCTTTCTTCCCTTCCCCTCTCCCTTTCCTCTCCCTCCCTCTCCTTTCCTTTTTTTCCTTTCTCCCTTCCCCTTCCCTTCCCCTCCTTCCTTCCTTCCTCTTCTCTCTCTTTTTCTCTCTCCTCTCTTCTTTTCTCCTCCTCCTTCTCTCTTTTCTTTCCTCTCTTCCCCTCTCCTTCTCCTCCCTCTCCTTCTCTTCCCCTTCCTTCTCTTTCCCTTCTTTTCCTTCCTTCCTTCTCCTCCTTCTCTTTTTCTTCTTCCCTCCCTTCCCTTTTCTTTTCCCCTCCTTCTCTCTTTCCCTCTTCTTTTCCTTCTTCTTTTCCTTCTTCTCTCTTCTTTCTCTTCCTCCCCCTCTCTCTCTTCTCTTCTTCCTCTTTCTCCTCCTTTTCTCCCTCTCTCTTTCTCCCTTCCTTCCTTTCTCTCCTCTTTTCCCTCTTCTTCCTTCTCTTCCTTTCTTTTCTCTTTCCTTTCTTTCCTCCTCCCCCTCCCCTTCTTCCCCTTCCCTCCTTCCCCTCCTCTCCCCCTCCCTCCTCTCTTCTCTTTCCCCTCCTTTCCCTCTC
>NZ_JAHXZA010000030.1:0-444 GCF_019969705.1 Microbacterium sp. OVT16B
GGCCTGCACCGTATCGATGCCATAGCGATGGGTGAGGGCGGCCACCGATTCATCGCGCGGGTCGTTGTCGCCGGCACGGCCGAGGATGTCATAGAGGATGCCCTCGCGCATCGCGGCCTTGCTGACCAGCAGCTTCTGCAGGCCCAGCGCCTGGAAGGCGGCCTCCAGCACCAGGATGCCGCCGGCGATGATCGGGCGGCGATCGCTGGACAGGCCAGGCAGCACGATGTCGTCGATCTTCTTGGCCTTCAGCAGCTCATCGCGGAGCTGGGGAAACGCCTCGGCGGTGATCGCGCCCTTGCTCAGCTTCATCGTCGCGCAGATCTCGCTGATGGCCTTGTGGGTACCGGACGAGCCAAGGGCTTCCTGCCAGCCCAGCGCGCGGTACTTGCTGGCGAAGGGCTGGAACTCCCGGCCGATCTCGGCCAGTGCATCCTTCCAGCG
>NZ_JAHXZA010000031.1:0-444 GCF_019969705.1 Microbacterium sp. OVT16B
AGAAGGTGGAGAGGAGAAAAAGAAGGAGAAGGAAGAAGGAGGAAGGGAAGGGAGAGAAAGAGAAGAAAAAGAAGGAAAAGAGAGGAGGGAGGAGGAGAGAAAAAAAGAGGAGGAAAGGGGGGGAGGAGAAAAAGAGGAAGGAAGGAGGGAGAAAGAGAAGGAAGGAGGAGAGGAGGGGAGGAAGAGAAGAGAAAAGAGGAGAAAGAAGGAGAAGGAGAGGGGAGGAAAAGAGAAAAGAGGAGAGGGGAGAGGGGAGAAGGAAGAAGGAGAGGGAAGGGGAAGAAAAGAGGAGAGAAGGAGGAGGAAGAGAGGAAGGGGAGAGAAGAAAGAAGAAGAGGGAGGAGAAAGGGGAAAAAAAAAGAGGGAGAGGGGAGGAAAGGAAAAGAGGGGAGGGAGAGAGAGGAGAGGAAAAAGGGAAAAGGAGAAGAGAGGAGGAAGGGAGGG
>NZ_JAHXZA010000032.1:0-439 GCF_019969705.1 Microbacterium sp. OVT16B
GGTTGGTGATGTTCAAGGCCCAGGTCCAGTTGGTCACCTGCACTTCCACCAGCGCATCGGCCAGGGTGTAGCTGGGGGTGATGACGGGGCCGCCATTGCCCAGCGACACCGTGTTGCCGACATGGCGAACACCCAGGCCGAGTTTCATCCGTGCGTCGTCGTCCAGCTGGAAGCCCTTGGACACCCAGGCCGAGGCCAGGTCCTGCGGGGTGTCGTTCAGGCGTTCGCCCACTTCCAGTGCGAAGTTGCTGCGGCTGACCTCGGCTTCGTTGCGCGCGTAAGCCGCAGTGACCGTAAGGTCATTGGCGAACTGGAACTGGCCCTCCAGCTCCACGCCCTTGGAACGGATCTGGCCGGTCTGGACCACGTTCAGCACGTTGTCCGGATCGTTGGTCTGCCGGTTGGTCTCGGTGATGCGGTAGGCGGCCAGGGTCAACAG
>NZ_JAHXZA010000033.1:0-437 GCF_019969705.1 Microbacterium sp. OVT16B
GTGTTGGGGTTAATCGCCCGCCAACTGGCATGAAGGTAGCAGATTACGTGTTATCTAAATTTTCAAAAGAAGACCAAGCTATTGTTGGGGACGCTATTGAAAAGTGTGTAAATGCTATAGAAGCATCTCTTTCAGAACCATTTCTTGATGTGATGAATCACTTTAACAGTAGTAAATAAATATATAAAGAGTTAAAGCTTATTGTGGATATTGCGATCGGTAGCTTGCGACTACGGCCAACTAAACTGTATAGCGTAGTCTTCAACACAATGCAAAAATTATTCTCTTTTCTGAAGGCATAGTAACTATGACATTTAAGCTGAGTGAGAATTGGAAAGTGCATAATCCTTTTTAGAAATGTCTATACTTTAAGTAGAAAGTTGCTTAAAGGAGGATGATTTGGAGATGTCAGTTCGCTATCGATGTCGACATTGTGA
>NZ_JAHXZA010000034.1:0-435 GCF_019969705.1 Microbacterium sp. OVT16B
GCTGGACGGTGCGCACCGAGACCGGCGCAATCGAGGCCGAACATGCCGTCGTGGCGCTCGGTCCCTGGGCGGATACCGTCACGGAACGGCTGGGTTACCGTTTCCCGCTTGGCGTGAAGCGCGGCTATCACATGCATTATGCGCCCCAGGAGGGCACGAAGCTCAATAACTGGCTGATCGATGCCGAGCGTGGGTATTTCCTTGCGCCGATGCGCAAGGGTATCCGCCTGACGACGGGTGCGGAATTTGCCGAGCGCGATGCACCGAAATCTCCCGTGCAGATCGAGCGGGCGGAACGGGTGGCGCGCACCGTCTTTCCTCTTGGCGGCAGGCTGGATGCGGAACCGTGGATGGGCGCGCGGCCCTGCACGCCGGATATGATGCCGATCATCGGCAAGGCACCGCGTCATAAAACATTGTGGTTTGCTTTCGGGC
>NZ_JAHXZA010000035.1:0-433 GCF_019969705.1 Microbacterium sp. OVT16B
GCCTATACCACCCGTCCCAATCCGATGGTCGGCTGTGTGATCGCCCATGGCGAGCGCGTGGTCGGGCAGGGCTGGCACCAGCGCGCTGGCGGCCCGCACGCCGAAGTGTTCGCCCTGCGCGAAGCCGGCACCGAAGCGCGTGGTGCCACCGCCTACGTCACCCTGGAACCGTGCGCGCATTACGGCCGCACGCCGCCGTGCGCACTGGCGCTGATCGAAGCCGGCGTGTCGCGCGTGGTCGCGGCGATGCGCGACCCGTTCCCGAAAGTCGATGGCGGTGGCTTCGACCTGCTGCGTGACGCTGGCATCGAGGTCGCCGAGGGCTTGATGGCGGCACAGGCGCGCGAACTCAACAAGGGCTTCCTGTCGCGCGTGGAGCGTGGTCGTCCGTGGCTGCGGGTGAAGCTGGCCGCCAGCCTCGATGGCCGTACCG
>NZ_JAHXZA010000036.1:0-431 GCF_019969705.1 Microbacterium sp. OVT16B
TATGGGTAGCGGATACCAGGCGAAAATCTGAATGCACTGTGCGCAGGCTACCCACCGGGCGGAAGCTGCCGGACTCGATCAGGCGTAGCAGTTTTACCTGCATCGCCAGCGGTACTTCGCCGATTTCGTCGAGAAACAGGGTACCGCCATGTGCCGCCTCAGCCAGGCCGATCTTGCGCTGGTGGGCACCGGTGAACGCACCTTTCTCATAACCGAACAACTCGCTTTCGAACAACGACTCGGTCAACCCGGTGCAGTCGACTACCACCAACGGGCCGTTTGCTCGGGGGCTGCCCATGTGCACTGCACGCGCGAACAGCTCTTTACCGCTACCGGACTCACCCTGCAGCAGCACCGGGATCTGCGCTGGCGCTGCACGTTGCAGGCTGGCCAAGGCAGCCTTGAAGGCTGGTGCGCGGCCCACCAGGCCC
>NZ_JAHXZA010000037.1:0-430 GCF_019969705.1 Microbacterium sp. OVT16B
GCTGTGGACCGACGACATCGCATTGATGGAGGCCGTGCAGCGCGAGGGCGCGGCGGCGTTCGCACCGCGGTTGGCGGCGTACGGAGGGCTGGCCGGCGACGCGCTGTACCGGCTGGGCTTCGATGCCAATCGCGATCGCCCGCGCCTGCGCACCCATGATGCGCAGGGACATCGCATCGACACCGTGGAGTTCCATCCGGCGTATCACCAGTTGATGCAGACGGCAAAGGAACATGGCGTGGCAGGGCTGTCCTGGCACGAGCCACAGCCCGGCGCGCATGTCGCGCGCGCTGCGCTGAGCTACCTGCACCACCAGGCCGAGGCCGGCACCAGCTGCCCGTTGACCATGACCCACGCCGCGGTAGCCGTGCTGCGCGGGCAGCCGCATCTGGCCGAGTGGTCGCGCAAGGCCGCCGCACCGGTATACGAC
>NZ_JAHXZA010000038.1:0-429 GCF_019969705.1 Microbacterium sp. OVT16B
ATGTTGTAGTGCGATTCGTGGTCGTCCCGATGCTGTCGAGGACGTGCGACGCGGTGGCCGCTGTCGTCGCCGCTATGGTAGGCAGCGCGTTCTTCGTGGGAATCACCCTGCATACGTATTCAATGGCGTTTGCAGGGTTGTAATCGCTTCCAGATCATCATTCCGGTAGTGCCGGCCACTGGCCGGCAACCATCCACGTCGCAACGATGCCGGCCAGCGGCCGGCACTACCTGCGCATTCACAGCGGGGTGAAGCGGATGGCCTGTCCGCCGCCCGGCGCCAGCACCAGCGTGAGTGAATCGGTGCTGCTGACCTCGCGTGTTTCGCGCTTGAAGGCGAAGGGGGTGCTGCGGAAATCCGCGCCATCGCCATCGCGGTAGACCTCGGCGCGGTAGCGCACGCCCGGCTCCAGGAAACCCAGCGACACCG
>NZ_JAHXZA010000039.1:0-240 GCF_019969705.1 Microbacterium sp. OVT16B
GATCGACGACGCCGTATCAGGATCCAAAGCCCACCCCGACACAGACGCCACATTCCCCGACACCGACACCGACTCGAACGCCCCCACCGGCGCACGACCCTTCTCCGAGATCACCGGCGCCGTGACCGTCGCGCTCTTGCAACCGAGCAGAGTATGCCCGCCCGCACCCGTATTGATCCCATACGCACAGATCGACGACGTACCCACCGGCAACGTCACCGACTCCGCGAAACCATGACG
>NZ_JAHXZA010000003.1:0-1106 GCF_019969705.1 Microbacterium sp. OVT16B
AGGAGGGACGAGCGGAAGAGAGAGGAGGGAGGCGCTAGGAGAGGGAGGGGGGCCCCGGGAGAAGCGCGCGGAGAAGAAGGCGGCACGGAGGGAGGAGGGAGAAAGAGATCCGGGGAGAGAAGACCGGAGGAAGAGGGAGAGGGAAGGAGGGAAGAGGAAGAGGGAGAAGGGGAGGGAAGAAAAGAGAAGGAGAAGAGGGAGGGGAGAGGAGAGGAAGAGGAGAGAGGGAGAAGGAGAGGGAAGAGGAAAAGGAGGGGGAGAGAGAGGAAAAAGGGAGGGGAGAAAGGAAAGAAGGAGGGGAAGGGAGGAGAGAGAAGAGGGGAAAGAAGAGGAGGAGAAGAGAAAGAAAGGAGGGGAAAGAAAGGGGAAGGAAGGAGGGGGGAAGGAGAGAGGAGAAAAAGAAAAGGAAGGAGAAAGAGGAAGAGGAAGAGAAGAAAAAAAGAGGGAGAAAAGGAGGGGAGAAGAAGGGAAGGCTCGCGGGAGAAGAGGGAGAAGGGAGAGGGAGAGAAGGAAAAGGAGGAAAGGGAGGGAAGAAGGGAGGGAAAAGAGGAGGAAGGAGAAGGGGAAAAGGGAGGGAGGAGGAGGAGAAGGAGAGGAAGAGAGGGGGGAGAAGAGAGGAAAAGAGAGAGAGAGGAAAGAGGAGGGAGAGGAGGAGAGGAGGAGAAAGAAGAAAAGAAGAGGAGGAAGAGAAGGAGAAGGAGAAGGGAGAGAAGAAGGGGAAGAGGAGAAGAGGAAGAAAGAAAAAGGAAAAGAAAGGAGAAAAAGGGAGGGGAGGAGGAAGAGAAAAGAGGAGGAGAGAAGGAAGAAGAGGAGGGAGAGAGGAGGGGGGGGAGGAGAGGGGAAGAGAAAGGAGGAGGAGAGGGAAGGGAGAGGAAGGGAGGAGAAGGAAGGAAAAGAAAGGAAGGGGATGAGAAAAAGGGGAACGAGAGAGAGGAGAGGAGAAGGGAGGAAGGGGGAAAAAGAGGCGAGGATAGGAGAGGAGGGAGAAAGGGGAGGAAAGGGAGAGGTCATGCGAGGAAGGTTAAGGTGAGAAACAGAAAGAGAACAGAGGAAAAGAGGGAAAAACAACCAAGAAGGAGAGGAGACGAAAGAGGAAGAAAAAGAGA
>NZ_JAHXZA010000004.1:0-842 GCF_019969705.1 Microbacterium sp. OVT16B
TCTTCTTCCCTCCCTTTTCCTCCCTTTTCTCCCCCCCCCCCCCCTTCTTCCCCCTTCTTCCCCTTCTCCCCTCCCTTCTTCTTTTTTTCCCCCTCTCCTCTCCTCTTCTTTCCTTCCTCCTCTCCCCTTCTCCTCTTCTTTTCTCCTCTCCTCTTCTCTCTCCCCCTCTCCTCTCCCCTTCTTCCGTCCTCTCCTGCCCCTCCTTCAACGGCCTCTCTCTCTCTTCCCTTTTTCCTCCTTTCCTCTCCTCTCCCCCTTCTCTTCTCTCTCCTCTTTTTCTCCCTCCTTCCCTTTTCTCCTCTTCTCCCTCCCTCTCCCTCCTCTTTTCTCCTTCTTTCCCTCTTCTCCCTCCTTTTCCCTCTCCTCTTTTCTTTCTTTCTTTCCTTTTTTCTTTTTTTTTCTTCTCTTTTTTTTTTTCTCTTTTTTTCCCCCTCCTCCCTCTTTTCCTCTTCTTTCTCTTTCTTTCCCTCCTCTCTCCTCTCTTCCCTCCCTCCTTTTCCTCTTCCTCCCTCTTCCTCTCTCTCCTCCCCCCCCCTTCTCTCTTTCTCTTTTTCCCCTTCCCCTCCTCCTCTCCTTCTCCTTTCTCTCCCTTCTCCTTCCTCCCCTCCTCCTTCTTTCCCCCTCCCTCCCCCTCCCCTCTCTCCTTTTCTCTTCTCTCCTCCTCTCCCTTCTCTCTTTCTCCTTTCTTCCCCCTTTTCCTCCCCTCCTTTCTCTCCTCCTCCCTTCCTCTCTTCTTCTTCTTCCCCCCTCCCTTCTTCTTCCCTTCCTCTTCCTCTCCTCCTTCTCTTTCTCCTCCCCCCTTTCCTTTTTCTCTTTTCTTCTCTCCCTTTCTCTCTTCTCTT
>NZ_JAHXZA010000005.1:0-804 GCF_019969705.1 Microbacterium sp. OVT16B
GGAGAGGGGGAGAGGAGAGGGGGAGAAGAGAAAGAAGAAAAAAAGAGGAAAAGAAGGAAAAGAAGAGGGAGAAAGAAAGAAGAAAAAGAGGGAGGAGGGGGAGGAGGAGAGAGAGAGAGGGGAAAGGAGGAGAAGGGGAGGAGAAAAGGGGGGAAGGAGAGAAGAAAAAAGAAGAGAAGAGAGGAGAAGGAGAAGAAGAAGAAAAAGAGAAAAAAGAAGGAAAAGAGGAGGAAGAAGAAGAGAAGAAAGAAAAAGAAGGAAAGGAGAAGAAGGGAGAAGGAGAAGAGGAAAAAGAGGGGAGGGGGAAAGAAAAAAGAGAGAAGGAGGAAGGGAGGAGAGGGGAGAGAAGGAGAGGGAGAGAGGGAGAGAAGAGAAGAAGAAGGGACAGAGAAAAGAAAGGGCGAAGGAGAGAGGGGAGGGGAGAAGGGAGGAAGAGAGGAGGAGAGGGGGAAAAGGAGGAAGAAGAGAGGGAGAAAAGAGAAGAGAGGGGAAGGAAAGAGGGAGGGAGAGAGAAGGGAAGAAGAAGGGGGAAGAGGGAAAAGGGAGAGAAAAAGAAAAGGAGGAAGGAAGGGAGGGGGGGAAGGGGAGGGGGGAGGGGAAGGAGAAGGAAGAAGGGAAAGGAAGAAAGGAGGGAAAGAAAGGGGAGGGAAGAGAGAGAAAAGGGAGGAAGGGGAGGGAGAGGGAGAAGGAAAGGGGAGGAAAGAAAGGGGAAGGAAAAGGGGAAAAAGAGGAAAGAAAAGGAAAAGGAAAGAAAGAGAGAAAGGAAGAGGAGAGGGGGGAGGGGAAAGAGGAGAGAGGGAAAAA
>NZ_JAHXZA010000006.1:0-771 GCF_019969705.1 Microbacterium sp. OVT16B
GGAGGGGGAGGGAAGGGGAGAGGAGAGAAGGAAGGGAAGAAGGGGAAGAAAGAGAGGAAGAAGAAGGAAGAGAAGAGAAGGAAAGAGAGGAGAAGAAAAAGGGAGAGGAAAAGAGAGGAAGGGGGGGGAAAGAAAAGAAGAAGGGAGGGGAGGAAGAGAGAGAAGAAGGGAGAGGGGGAGAAAGAGAGAGAGAGGAGAGAAGAGAAAGGAGGGGGGAGGGGAGAAGAAGAGAAGAGAGAAGGGAGAAGAGAAGGGAGAGGGAGAAGAGGGAGGAGGGAAGAGAGGGGGAGAAGGGGAGGAAGAGGGAAAGGAAAGAGAGAAGAAGGGAGAGAGAGAGAAGAAAGAAGAGGAAGAGGGAGGAAAAAAGGAGAAGGAGAAAAAGGGGAAAAGAAGGGAGAGAAGGAGAAGAAGAGAAGCCGTGTGAAAAAGACGATGCTGAAGAAGGGGAAGAAAGAAGAGAGAAAGAAGGAGAGGGAGGGAGGGGAGAGAAGGAGGAAGGGGGAGGGGAGGGGAAGGAGGAGAGGAAGAGGAAGGGAAGAAGAGAGAGAGGAAGAAGAAAGAGAAGAAGGAGAGAGGGAAGAAGGAGAAGAAGAAAAGGAAGAAGGGAGGGAAAAGGAAGAAGGGGGAAAAAAGGGGAGAGAAAGAGGAGGGGAAGGAGGAGGGAGGGAAGAAGAGGAAGAAGAGGAAAGGAAGAAAGAAAAGAAGAAGAGAAGAAGAGAAGAGAAGGAAGAAGAAGAAAAGAAGGGGAAGAGAAGGGGGGAAAAAAAGGGA
>NZ_JAHXZA010000007.1:0-677 GCF_019969705.1 Microbacterium sp. OVT16B
GTTGTCCACGGTGCTGCGCAGGACGTTGTCCTCCGCATCGCAGTGCAGCAGCTCGCCGTGGCGCGGATCGATACCCCATCCCGGCGCACCTGGCGCGATGCCGCGACGTAGCTGCCCCTCCTGCACGTCCAGGCCATGCTTGATCCAACTGGCCCGCGTGCCATGCACGGAAAAACGGGGGGCAGGCGCAGCGACCAGTGAACCGGCATGCACGATCGCGCGATGGCGCGGGTAATGCAGTACGGCGTGGAAATAGTCGACGCCGCTGCCGCCTTCGCGCTGCACCGCAAGGTCCGCATCGATCGCCTGCGGACAGCCGAACAGCACCAGCATCTGGTCCAGCAGGTGCGGCCCCAGGTCGTACCACAGGCCGCTGCCCGGTCCGTCCTGCTCGCGCCAGCGTTCGCGCACCTGCGGACGGTAGCGGTCGAAATGTGCGTGGCATTCGGCGATGTCACCGAGCGAGCCATCGGCAAGCAGCGCCTGCAGGGTCAGGAAGTCCGCATCGAACCGCCGGTTCTGGAACACGGTAGCGATGCGTCCAGCGTCGCGCGCTGCGGCCAGCACCTGTCCGGCTTCGCCCACGCTCACGGCGAACGGTTTGTCCACCAGCACATGCTTGCCGGCGGCCAGCGCGGCGATGGCCAATGGCGCGTGCTGTTCGTTCGGCGTGGCGA
>NZ_JAHXZA010000008.1:0-645 GCF_019969705.1 Microbacterium sp. OVT16B
TGGCTGAACCGGCCGAGGCCGCCGAAGCGCTGGATGATCTGCTGGCCGATTGCGCCCAGGCCGAAGCGAGCCTGTTGGCCTCGCTGAGCGAGGATGCCGAGGCCGAGCGCCTGCTGGACCTGGCCGAGGCCGCCGCCGCGCCGAACTTCGCTTCGTTGCGGCAGCGCTACCGGGTGCTGCAGCAGGCCATCCAGACCGCTACCGGCCGTCTGCGCGGCCGCCTGCGCGACCAGCTGGTGCAGGCGTCACCGGAGCTGGCCCGGCTGGCCGAGGTCGATGCGGTGATGGAGCAGACCTTGAGCCCGCGCGAGCACAGCCTCCTTGCCACCGCCCCGGCGGTGCTGGGTGCCCGATTCGAACGCGTGCACGGCCAGCCCGGCTGGCGCGCGTCCTTCCGCCACGACATGCGCACGCTGCTGCTCGCCGAGCTGCAACTGCGCTTCCACCCGATCCAGGGGCTGCTTGCCGCCCTGCGCTCACACTGACCGGAACACCATGTCCAGAACTGTTTTCCACGTCCTTGTCTTCCTTGCTGGCCTGCTGGCCGTGTGCTGGATCGGCGTCGGCTATGTCTCGGTGCACCCGCTGGGTGCAGCCGTGGCAGCGATCATCGCAGCCTGCTACATCGCCGGTGGCGTGGAGCTG
>NZ_JAHXZA010000009.1:0-628 GCF_019969705.1 Microbacterium sp. OVT16B
GTCGTAGCCGACGCTGATTCCCTTTCCCTTTTCCCTTCCTCTCCTCCTTTTCCCTTCTTCTCCTCCCTCTCCCTCGACGCCTTCTCCATCGACGCCCCTTCTCCCTCCCCTTTTTTTTCTCTCTTCTCCCCGGACGCTCCCCCTATGCTCTCCCTCCTCCCTCCGATCGCCTCTTTCTCTTTTCCTGGCTCCTTCTTCTTTTTCCCAGAGGAGCTTCCTTCCTTCTTCTCCTTCTCTTCTCTCTCCTCCTCCCTTTTCTCCTTTCTCCCCTCCCCCTCCTCCCTCCTCCTCCCTTCTTCCTCCTCTCTTCTTTTCCTCTCCTTCCTTCTCTCTTTCCCTCTCCTCTCTTCCTTCTTCCTTTCCTTCCTTTCTTCCTCCCCTTCTCTCCTTCCTCCTTCTCTCCTCTTTCTTCCTCTTCCTCTTTTTCTTTTCTTTTTTCCTCTCTCCCCCTCTCTCTCTTCCCCTCTTCTTTTTCTTCCCTTTCTCCTTCTCTCCTTTCCTCTTCCTCTTTCCTCTCCTCCTCCTCTCCTCCTCCTTCCTCTCCTTCTTTTTCCCTTTCTTTTTTCTTCCCTCCTTCTTCCCCCCCTCTCCTCCCTTTTTCTTCTCCTCTCCTCCCTTCTCCTTTCTC